>NZ_MJIE01000002.1 GCF_001940235.1 Hornefia porci
ATTTCAGGATCGATGGCAAATATCAGCCGGTTACGATCACCAGCAGCAACGAGGACGTGATTGAACCCTGGAAGAACAAGGACGGCGAGCCCCTGAACAATGCGGCATCCGTCAAAGTCTATCGGCCTCTTCCGGGAAAGCCTCCGGTAAAAGTCACGATTACGGTAACCATCACAGACAAGGCGACCGGCGTCAAAGTCTCCAGAAACATCGACGTCACCGTACAGCCGCTGACACAAGAGGAACTGGAAACCGCTAAAGCATTAATGAAAAAGCCGTGAGCGGATACTGGGACGGAATAAGAAACATAATACAGCGAAAGATAACATCACCGGAGATCTGCAGAGTTTCCAGGAAATCAACGCCGACAATGACGGTTCAGTCTCTTTCATATACCGGCCGATGAAAAAACCCGGACCGGCGTCAGTGCGGATACCTATGTGGAGAATCCTGACGGCGGCAATGATAATGACTACCGCAGATTCAACTCCAGCGAACCCTCTGTGATAGCCGATTCCAACCTGCTTGTCAGCAAACCGGAATACGATACAGAGGTCACCGTAGACAGTTATCTGACACATGAAGTCTACGGAAAATACTTTGTAAAAGCCCGAAAAGACGGTGACAAAGACGCAATGTCGCTGTTTGCCGGGCTCTATCGTCAGCATGCAGAAGCGACGATGACGGTCAGGGCGAAAAAGGTGCGGATCCCAATCCGGACGCCGGAGTTTCCGTATCCTTCCGTCTGCTCGGACAGAAGGGTGAAACCCTCCTGAATCTGAGAACGGTTTCCGTTAAGAAAAACGCTTCCGCCTTCGATGTTCTGACAAAGGCATTAAGGAAAACGGGTATTCCTATACAGGAAGCTCCAGCTACATCTCAGCCATAACAACGCCCTCCGGCAAAGTTCTGGCTCAGAAGGAGGCCGGGGACAACAGCGGATGGATGTACAAAGTCAACGGCGAATTAACCGACAAAACACTCGGGGAAATGAAACTGCAGGACGGAGATGAGATGGTGTTCTTCTATACCTCTGATTATACTGCGAAAACGGCTGTCATCACATTTGATTCCGACGGAGGCTCTAAAATCGCCGCCGTGACGGTCGCAAAGGGCAAAAGATCGCCGCACCGGCAGCGCCGGAAAAAGACGGATACAATTTCGCCGGCTGGTATGATTCTGCAGGAAACAAATTCGATTTCAATACGATAATCGAGGACGACCTGACGCTGAAGGCCGCATGGAGCAAAAAGGACGCTGTAAAACCCAATCCGGAAGAAACCGCAGAAAAGCCTCTGCTTCAGGCCAGATCCCTCAGTCAGACGAAAAATCACTCCGTCTCCAATGGAAGAAAATCTCCGGAGCGGCCAGCTATACTGTCTACGCAAGCAGATGTGACGGGAAGAAAAACTACAAAAAAGTCACCTCTACAAGAGGTCTGAAAACGACTGTCAGCCGGATTTCCGGAAAGAAACTCAGAAAAGGCACTTACTATAAGATGTACGTTGTCGCAAAGGACAGCCGCGGCAGGATTCTCTCAAAATCGCTGACTGTTCATGTCACAACAGACGGAGGCAAGTATACCAATCCCGGAAAGCTCTCCCTGCAGAACGCCTCCGCAATCAGAAAAAAACTGAAGTCCATGAAGCCCGGACAGACCTGCAAGGTCAGCACGAGGCAGACACTTCAGTCGAAAAAACTGAAATTCCGGAAGCATCGCGGAGTGGTGTACGAATCCTCTGACCCGTCGGTCGCAACAGTAAGCTCCTCCGGGAAGATCAGAGCTGTGAAAGCCGGCTCCTGCTCGGTCTACGCTTATGCGCAGAACGGAGTTTACGTCAGAGTCACTGTCACTGTCAGGTAACGCCGGAATTCTTTCAGGAGAAACACCGTGCGGTAAAATAACAACTCTATTATACAGGGAGCCACGTTCTTCATACAGAGCGGGCTTCCTGTATGCCATTCAGGCTTGCCGCATCAAATGCTGCGGCAGTTTTTATTCATGAACAAAGCGATTGCGTCAGGCCGCCGCATTGGTCAAAAAAAGAAAACCGTCACGTTGCGAATTGGGGATCGCTCTGTGACGTCTTTCCAGTGTAATTATTATTCGTTTAAGGCATTATATGGAAGACCTTACCTCTCTTCCTTGACTTATGATAATATATCACATATAATAAGTAAAATGTTTTTTCTTATATTTGAAATTACAGATTCTAATATCGGAGGGAGCGCCATGGATAACCGAAAATATGAAGCGCTGATCAACATCGCCGAGACCGGCAGCATCACACAGGCCGCGGAACGCATGGGCTACACGCAGTCCGGAATCACTCAGATGATCAACTCTCTGGAGCGGGAACTGGGCGTCAGACTTCTTCGACGCACCAACAAAGGAGCCAATCTGACGCAGAACGGGCTGACGCTGCTGCCGTACATGCGGGAGGAGCATCGCTGGGAGCGGACGATCCGGCAGGAATGCGACCGGATGAGCGGCAAGGAAACCGGAACTGTTACAGTGGGGTGCCTCTCCAGCATGTTGATCTTGATATTCGGAAACTGCTGCGCGAAGATTTCCAGGATGCGCGGCATCCCAGGCGGTGCTGATGCTGGAGAGGCACCCCACTGTAACAGTTCCGGTTTCCTTGCCGCTCATCCGGTCGCATTCCTGCCGGATCGTCCGCTCCCAGCGATGCTCCTCCCGCATGTACGGCAGCAGCGTCAGCCCGTTCTGCGTCAGATTGGCTCCTTTGTTGGTGCGTCGAAGAAGTCTGACGCCCAGTTCCCGCTCCAGAGAGTTGATCATCTGAGTGATTCCGGACTGCGTGTAGCCCATGCGTTCCGCGGCCTGTGTGATGCTGGCCGGTCTCGGCGATGTTGATCAGCGCTTCATATTTTCGGTTATCCATGGCGCTCCCTCCGATATTAGAATCTGTAATTTCAAATATAAGAAAAAAACATTTTACTTATTATATGTGATATATTATCATAAGTCAAGGAAGAGAGGTAAGGTCTTCCATATAATGCCTTAAACGAATAATAATTACACTGGAAAGACGTCACAGAGCGATCCCCAATTCGCAACGTGACGGTTTTCTTTTTTTGACCAATGCGGCGGCCTGACGCAATCGCTTTGTTCATGAATAAAAACTGCCGCAGCATTTGATGCGGCAAGCCTGAATGGCATACAGGAAGCCCGCTCTGTATGAAGAACGTGGCTCCCTGTATAATAGAGTTGTTATTTTACCGCACGGTGTTTCTCCTGAAAGAATTCCGGCGTTACCTGACAGTGACAGTGACTCTGACGTAAACTCCGTTCTGGCGCATAAGCGTAGACCGAGCAGGAGCCGGCTTTCACAGCTCTGATCTTCCCGGAGGAGCTTACTGTTGCGACCGACGGGTCAGAGGATTCGTACACCACTCCGCGATGCTTCCGGAATTTCAGTTTTTCGACTGAAGTGTCTGCCTCGTGCTGACCTTGCAGGTCTGTCCGGGCTTCATGGACTTCAGTTTTTTTCTGATTGCGGAGGCGTTCTGGCAGGGAGAGCTTTCCGGGATTGGTATACTTGCCTCCGTCTGTTGTGACATGAACAGTCAGCGATTTTGAGAGAATCCTGCCGCGGCTGTCCTTTGCGACAACGTACATCTTATAGTAAGTGCCTTTTCTGAGTTTCTTTCCGGAAATCCGGCTGACAGTCCGTTTTCAGACCTCTTGTAGAGGTGACTTTTTTGTAGTTTTTCTTCCCGTCACATCTGCTTGCGTAGACAGTATAGCTGGCCGCTCCGGAGATTTTCTTCCATTGGAGACGGAGTGATTTTTCGTCTGACTGAGGGATCTGGCCTGAAGCAGAGGCTTTTCTGCGGTTTCTTCCGGATTGGGTTTTACAGCGTCCTTTTTGCTCCATGCGGCCTTCAGCGTCAGGTCGTCCTCGATTATCGTATTGAAATCGAATTTGTTTCCTGCAGAATCATACCAGCCGGCGAAATTGTATCCGTCTTTTTCCGGCGCTGCCGGTGCGGCGATCTTTTGCCCTTTGCCGACCGTCACGGCGGCGATTTTAGAGCCTCCGTCGGAATCAAATGTGATGACAGCCGTTTTCGCAGTATAATCAGAGGTATAGAAGAACACCATCTCATCTCCGTCCTGCAGTTTCATTTCCCCGAGTGTTTGTCGGTTAATTCGCCGTTGACTTTGTACATCCATCCGCTGTTGTCCCCGGCCTCCTTCTGAGCCAGAACTTTGCCGGAGGGCGTTGTTATGGCTGAGATGTAGCTGGAGCTTCCTGTATAGGAATACCCGTTTTCCTTTAATGCCTTTGTCAGAACATCGAAGGCGGAAGCGTTTTTCTTAACGGAAACCGTTCTCAGATTCAGGAGGGTTTCACCCTTCTGTCCGAGCAGACGGAAGGATACGGAAACTCCGGCGTCCGGATTGGGATCCGCACCTTTTTCGCCCCTGACCGTCATCGTCGCTTCTGCATGCTGACGATAGAGCCCGGCAAACAGCGACATTGCGTCTTTGTCACCGTCTTTTCGGGCTTTTACAAAGTATTTTCCGTAGACTTCATGTGTCAGATAACTGTCTACGGTGACCTCTGTATCGTATTCCGGTTTGCTGACAAGCAGGTTGGAATCGGCTATCACAGAGGGTTCGCTGGAGTTGAATCTGCGGTAGTCATTATCATTGCCGCCGTCAGGATTCTCCACATAGGTATCCGCACTGACGCCGGTCCGGGTTTTTTCATCGGCCCGGTATATGAAAGAGACTGAACCGTCATTGTCGGCGTTGATTTCCTGGAAACTCTGCAGATCTCCGGTGATGTATCTTTCGCTGTATTATTGTTTCTTATTCCGTCCCAGTATCCGCTCACGGCTTTTTTCATTAATGCTTTAGCGGTTTCCAGTTCCTCTTGTGTCAGCGGCTGTACGGTGACGTCGATGTTTCTGGAGACTTTGACGCCGGTCGCCTTGTCTGTGATGGTTACCGTAATCGTGACTTTTACCGGAGGCTTTCCCGGAAGAGGCCGATAGACTTTGACGGATGCCGCATTGTTCAGGGCTCGCCGTCCTTGTTCTTCCAGGGTTCAATCACGTCCTCGTTGCTGCTGGTGATCGTAACCGGCTGATATTTGCCATCGATCCTGAA
>NZ_MJIE01000003.1 GCF_001940235.1 Hornefia porci
AGTATTCCCCGGAGAGTCTCCTCGTCTACGTGGTCGCTGCGGAAGCGCAGATCGTCAGATATTCGATGACGTTTTCCAGCTCTCTCACGTTGCCCGGCCAGTGATAGGCACGGAAGACTTCTCTGTTTTTCTCAGACAGAGTCAGCCGGCGATGGTGCTTCTCCGCGAACACGTCGATGAAGTGGTCGGTCAGCGCATCGATGTCGTTGATCCGCTCCCGGAGCGGCGGGATGTTGACCGGAATGACGTTCAGCCCGGTAGAAAAGATCCTGCCGGAACGTGCCCTCCGCGATTTTCTTCTTCAGGTCGCTGTTGGTGGCGCGATGAACCGGATGTCCAGCTGAATCGTTTGGTGCCCCTACGCGGTTATTTTTTTGTCCTGAATCGCCCGCAGAAGCTTCACCTGAAGATCCATGGGCATGTCGCCGATTTCGTCCAGGAGAAGCGTGCCGCCGCTGGCCATTTCAAAGAGTCCCGGCTTTCCGCCGGAGTTCGCGCCGGAGAACGCGCCGCGCTCGTAGCCGAAAAGTTCGGATTCCAGCAGATTGGCGGAATCGAGGCACAGTTTACCTTGATGAAGGTCCGTCGCTGCGGTCGCTTTTTCGGTAAATTTCGTCCGCGATGACCTCCTTGCCGACGCCGGATTCTCCGGTGATCAGCACTGTCGCGTCGGTGGGAGCAGCCAGAGCGATGATATCGGAGATTTTTTTCAGCGAGTAGGAAGCGCCGATAAGGCCGGTCACCGGACATGGAAGGAGATTTCGCGTTTTTGTGAATCGTGACGTGCTGCTGTTCCTTGGTGCGGGTCGATTTCGGAAAGGAATCGGCCGTAATCCTCGTGCAGCGCCTGGAGTGAAAGAATCGGACGGCTGCTGACCACCACCTGAGCCAGTTCTCCGTTCCTGTCGAAAATGGGAACGCCTACGGTATATCCGACTTCGGGGGGATCCTTCTTCTGCACTGTAGAGAGGCGGAAAATCTTCTTTTCTCTTTGATGACGTCCATCGTCGATCCGCCGGTGAACAGAGTGCCCTCGCGGACAATATCGCCGGTGAGGCGTCCCAGGACCTCTTCCGGCTCAATGTTGGTGTTCTTTTTGTGAGCCGGATTCACATACATGACGCGTCCTTCTTTGTCGGTGATGTAAATGCTGTCGTCGAGGCTGTCCACTACGACCTTGAAATCGATTCCGGCCTCGTGAAAATAGTGCAGATCAGCCTTGAGGCTCTGCAGCAGCGCCAGGGCGCGTCCGGATCCTTATAGTCTCTCTCTTGACGGCGTCGTCGATTTTTTCAATTACTTCCTGTATGGCTACTATCTGATTCATCGCGTCCTCCCGGTTATTTTCCTCATTATACCACCGATGGGCGGAATGATAAAGGGAAGGATGAGCACTGAAAGCAAATTTGTTGCCGGACTGCAACGGGAATGACGCTGTGGCAACTTGAGGGCCGCCGGAACGGCGGATTTTCAATGGCTTTGTGGTGGCACAAAGCTTGCGTTTGTATATGTGCGCAAAGAGAACGGCGACAGCGCCGTCATATTTTGTAGCAGGAGGAAACAAAAATTATGTATGAAACACGGAGACTGAATGACAAAAGTAAGGTGATCGTGACCGCGGCGCTGACCGGCGCTGTGACCACGAAGAAGGATAACCCGAACCTTCCGACGCAGCCGGAGGAAATCGCGGCGTCCGCATTGGCGTGCTGTGACGCGGGAGCGTCCGCGGTGCATATTCATGTACGGGATGACAACGATGCGGCCAGCATGAGGTTTGACAAGTTTGAGGAGACGGTAAAGCTGATCCGGGACGCTGGTTCGCCGCTGGTGCTGAATCTCACGTCCTCCGGAGGTCAGGGCTTTTCGTGGGAGGAGCGCATCCATCCATTCCGGGAACTGAAGCCGGAGCTGGCCTCCTTTGACGCCGGAACCATGAACTGGCTGAACAGCGTGGTGTTTATGAATGAGCCGGAATTTCTGGAGCTGTGCGGAAAGGAAATGATTGCGGCGGGCGTTAAACCGGAGATTGAGATATTCGATATCGGGATGCTGAACACGGCGAAGTATTACATCCGGAAAGGGATTATTCAGGAGCCGGCGCACTTCCAGCTCTGCCTCGGCGCGGCCGGTGGAATGGAGGCGACGACGGAAAATCTGCTGTACCTCGTCAATCACCTTCCGGAGAAATGCACCTGGAGCGCTTTCGGTATCGGGAAGGGAGCCAATGAGATCATGATGGCGGCTCTCGCCTTAGGCGGCAACGTGCGCGTGGGGCTGGAGGACAATGTCTACTACAACAAAGGCCAGCTGGCGGAATCTAATCAGCAGTTCGTCGCGCGGGTGAAGCGCATCGTGGAGGAGCTGGGAAAAACCGTGGCGACGCCGGATGAGGCCCGCAGTATACTGGGCGTGTAGAAGATCTGCTGCCCGGGCGGGCGGAAAATCCGTTGCCTGACTGCAACGATCTGCGCGTGATGCAACAGAAACCGCCGCAGGCGGCGGGGATCAGCTTTTGTTGAAGCGTTGAAAACATGCGGATTGCAGCAAATCCGACGGAATGGCATACCCTTTGCTAATTAATATAAGCAGATACGTATTACAGTTGTGATTCAATATGCGAAAATAAAAGGAGAAGAAAAATGGGTAAACAAGTATTAGTCGACTTATCACATCCGTTCGGCAGAGGAAATCCGCTCTGGCCGTCCAACGGCGATTTCCATATCGACAGAGTGCAGCATATGCCGATGCACTAACAGACTGCTGCAGACCTTCAATGATTTCCATATGCATAACTCGACTCACGCGGATTCCCCGTCTCACGTGCTTCTTCGGGATGTCCAGACATACCGCCGGTCCGTAGTAATTCTCCAGCGGAAGCTCGTGAGTGTAGGCGCCCTCCGGAATCACGTGAGACGGGGAATCCGCGTGAGTCGAGTTATGCATATGGAAATCATTGAAGGTCTGGCAGCAGTCTGTAGTGCATCGGCATATGCTGCACTCTGTCGATATGGAAATCGCCGTTGGACGGCCAGAGCGGATTTCCTCTGCCGAACGGATGTGATAAGTCGACTAATACTTGTTTACCCATTTTTCTTCTCCTTTTATTTTCGCATATTGAATCACAACTGTAATACGTATCTGCTTATATTAATTAGCAAAGGGTATGCCATTCCGTCGGATTTGCTGCAATCCGCATGTTTTCAACGCTTCAACAAAAGCTGATCCCCGCCGCCTGCGGCGGTTTCTGTTGCATCACGCGCAGATCGTTGCAGTCAGGCAACGGATTTTCCGCCCGCCCGGGCAGCAGATCTTCTACACGCCCAGTATACTGCGGGCCTCATCCGGCGTCGCCACGGTTTTTCCCAGCTCCTCCACGATGCGCTTCACCCGCGCGACGAACTGCTGATTAGATTCCGCCAGCTGGCCTTTGTTGTAGTAGACATTGTCCTCCAGCCCACGCGCACGTTGCCGCCTAAGGCGAGAGCCGCCATCATGATCTCATTGGCTCCCTTCCCGATACCGAAAGCGCTCCAGGTGCATTTCTCCGGAAGGTGATTGACGAGGTACAGCAGATTTTCCGTCGTCGCCTCCATTCCACCGGCCGCGCCGAGGCAGAGCTGGAAGTGCGCCGGCTCCTGAATAATCCCTTTCCGGATGTAATACTTCGCCGTGTTCAGCATCCCGATATCGAATATCTCAATCTCCGGTTTAACGCCCGCCGCAATCATTTCCTTTCCGCACAGCTCCAGAAATTCCGGCTCATTCATAAACACCACGCTGTTCAGCCAGTTCATGGTTCCGGCGTCAAAGGAGGCCAGCTCCGGCTTCAGTTCCCGGAATGGATGGATGCGCTCCTCCCACGAAAAGCCCTGACCTCCGGAGGACGTGAGATTCAGCACCAGCGGCGAACCAGCGTCCCGGATCAGCTTTACCGTCTCCTCAAACTTGTCAAACCTCATGCTGGCCGCATCGTTGTCATCCCGTACATGAATATGCACCGCGGACGCTCCCGCGTCACAGCACGCCAATGCGGACGCCGCGATTTCCTCCGGCTGCGTCGGAAGGTTCGGGTTATCCTTCTTCGTGGTCACAGCGCCGGTCAGCGCCGCGGTCACGATCACCTTACTTTTGTCATTCAGTCTCCGTGTTTCATACATAATTTTTGTTTCCTCCTGCTACAAAATATGACGGCGCTGTCGCCGTTCTCTTTGCGCACATATACAAACGCAAGCTTTGTGCCACCACAAAGCCATTGAAAATCCGCCGTTCCGGCGGCCCTCAAGTTGCACAGCGTCATTCCCGTTGCAGTCCGGCAACAAATTTGCTTTCAGTGCTCATCCTTCCTTTATCATTCCGCCCATCGGTGGTATAATGAGGAAAATAACCGGGAGGACGCGATGAATCAGATAGTAGCCATACAGGAAGTAATTGAAAAAATCGACGACGCCGTCAAGAGAGAGGACTATAAGGATCCGGACGCCGCCCTGGCGCTGCTGCAGAGCCTCAAGGCTGATCTGCACTATTTTCACGAGGCCGGAATCGATTTCAAGGTCGTAGTGGACAGCCTCGACGACAGCATTTACATCACCGACAAAGAAGGACGCGTCATGTATGTGAATCCGGCTCACAAAAAGAACACCATTGAGCCGGAAGAGGTCCTGGGACGCCTCACCGGCGATATTGTCCGCGAGGGCACTCTGTTCACCGGCGGATCGACGATGGACGTCATCAAAGAGAAAAAGAAGATTTTCCGCCTCTCTACAGTGCAGAAGAAGGATCCCCCGAAGTCGGATATACCGTAGGCGTTCCCATTTTCGACAGGAACGGAGAACTGGCTCAGGTGGTGGTCAGCAGCCGTCCGATTCTTTCACTCCAGGCGCTGCACGAGGATTACGGCCGATTCCTTTCCGAAATCGACCGCACCAAGGAACAGCAGCACGTCACGATTCACAAAAACGCGAAATCTCCTTCCATGTCCGGTGACCGGCTTATCGGCGCTTCCTACTCGCTGAAAAAAATCTCCGATATCATCGCTCTGGCTGCTCCCACCGACGCGACAGTGCTGATCACCGGAGAATCCGGCGTCGGCAAGGAGGTCATCGCGGACGAAATTTACCGAAAAAGCGACCGCAGCGACCGGACCTTCATCAAGGTAAACTGTGCCTCGATTCCCGCCAATCTGCTGGAATCCGAACTTTTCGGCTACGAGCGCGGCGCGTTCTCCGGCGCGAACTCCGGCGGAAAGCCGGGACTCTTTGAAATGGCCAGCGGCGGCACGCTTCTCCTGGACGAAATCGGCGACATGCCCATGGATCTTCAGGTGAAGCTTCTGCGGGCGATTCAGGACAAAAAAATAACCCGCGTAGGGGGCACCAAACCGATTCAGCTGGACATCCGGTTCATCGCCGCCACCAACAGCGACCTGAAGAAGAAAATCGCGGAGGGCACGTTCCGGCAGGATCTTTTCTACCGGCTGAACGTCATTCCGGTCAACATCCCGCCGCTCCGGGAGCGGATCAACGACATCGATGCGCTGACCGACCACTTCATCGACGTGTTCGCGGAGAAGCACCATCGCCGGCTGACTCTGTCTGAGAAAAACAGAGAAGTCTTCCGTGCCTATCACTGGCCGGGCAACGTGAGAGAGCTGGAAAACGTCATCGAATATCTGACGATCTGCGCTTCCGGCAGCGACCACGTAGACGAGGAGACTCTCCGGGGAATACTGGACATTTCCAGAGCGACAACCCGGCCACCGGCGCCGGAACTCTGGCTCAGTCCGTGGAAAATTATGAGAAGAATCTCATCGAAACGGTTCTGA